>NZ_JANHGR010000004.1 GCF_026616205.1 Halolamina litorea | reverse complement strand
TGGTCCGCCACAGGACGGCATCTGATGCGAGCCTTGGTAGTTCGGTGACCCCCGGAGCGGCCGGCGATCACCGAACGGAAACCGATACATAGACCATGAACGGTAAGATCACGACGTGATCTTAACCCGCCACCCACGTATACCAGTACGTACACATTCCGGTTGATCCTGCCGGAGGTCATTGCTATCGGGGTCCGATTTAGCCATGCTAGTCGTGCGAGTTTAGACTCGCGGCGTATAGCTCAGTAACACGTGGCCAAACTACCCTACAGACAGGAACAACCTCGGGAAACTGAGGCTAACACCTGATACGCGTTGACCGTTTGAACACGTCGACGCTCAAACGCTCCGGCGCTGTAGGATGTGGCTGCGGCCGATTAGGTAGACGGTGGGGTAACGGCCCACCGTGCCGATAATCGGTACGGGTTGTGAGAGCAAGAGCCCGGAGACGGAATCTGAGACAAGATTCCGGGCCCTACGGGGCGCAGCAGGCGCGAAACCTTTACACTGCACGCCAGTGCGATAAGGGGACCCCGAGTGAAAGGGCATATCGCCCTTTCTTTTCTGAACCGTAGGGAGGTTCAGGAACAAGAGCTGGGCAAGACCGGTGCCAGCCGCCGCGGTAATACCGGCAGCTCAAGTGATGACCGATTTTATTGGGCCTAAAGCGTCCGTAGCTGGCCGCGCAAGTTCGTCGGGAAATCCACCTGCTTAACGGGTGGGCGTCCGGCGAAAACTGCACGGCTTGGGACAGGAAGGCTCGAGGGGTACGTTCGGGGTAGGAGTGAAATCCCGTAATCCTGAACGGACCACCGATGGCGAAAGCACCTCGAGAGGACTGATCCGACAGTGAGGGACGAAAGCTGGGGTCTCGAACCGGATTAGATACCCGGGTAGTCCCAGCCGTAAACGATGTTCGCTAGGTGTGACACTCACTACGAGTGAGTGTTGTGCCGCAGGGAAGCCGCTAAGCGAACCGCCTGGGAAGTACGTCCGCAAGGATGAAACTTAAAGGAATTGGCGGGGGAGCACTACAACCGGAGGAGCCTGCGGTTTAATTGGACTCAACGCCGGTAACCTTACCAGCCCCGACTACAGTGATGACGGCCAGGTTGATGACCTCGCCACGACGCTGTAGAGAGGTGGTGCATGGCCGCCGTCAGCTCGTACCGTGAGGCGTCCTGTTAAGTCAGGCAACGAGCGAGACCCGCGCTCCTAATTGCCAGCATGTCCCTTGTGGATGATGGGTACATTAGGAGGACTGCCGCCGCCAAGGCGGAGGAAGGAACGGGCAACGGTAGGTCAGTATGCCCCGAATGGGCTGGGCAACACGCGGGCTACAATGGCCGAGACAATGGGTTCCCACCCCGAGAGGGAGCGGTAATCTCAGAAACTCGGTCGTAGTTCGGATTGCGGACTGCAACTCGTCCGCATGAAGCTGGATTCGGTAGTAATCGCATTCCAGGAGAGTGCGGTGAATACGTCCCTGCTCCTTGCACACACCGCCCGTCAAAGCACCCGAGTGGGGTCCGGATGAGGCCTACCTAGTAGGTCGAATCTGGGCTCCGCAAGGGGGCTTAAGTCGTAACAAGGTAGCCGTAGGGGAATCTGCGGCTGGATCACCTCCACAGCACGGGACCTGCCCTCTGGGCAGGCCCACTTGACGTTCGGTACCCGGTTCGCCCGGGCACCTTAGAACTACCAAGGCTCACAGGGCTCATAGCTCAGTGGTAGAGTGCCTCCTTTGCAAGGAGGATGCCCGGGGTTCGAATCCCCGTGAGTCCATAACGGATAGAAGGAAACCGTGCGGGTTATATGCCCGACGGGAGTACGATGGAATCCAGACCGATGCACCAGACCGCGAGAGCGCGTCTGGGAAGGGTCCGATGTACGCTCCCGTGACACCCACGGGACGTACGATGACGACCGTGTGTAAGCGTAGTCCAGGCACCCACTGGACCCGTACGATACCGGGTTGCAGTGGAACGACGATTACCGACAGACGGCTACTATGCCGGCTGATGGATTGCTCGGCTCGAGAGCTGACGAAGGACGTGCCAAGCTGCGAAAAGCCTCAGGGAGCTGCATGGAAGCGAAGAACTGAGGATCTCCGAATGGGAATCCCCACCGCAATTGCCTCGCGCAATGGGGAACGTCCCGAATTGAAACATCTTAGTAGGGACAGGAAGAGAAAGCAACTGCGATGTCGTAAGTAACCGCGAGTGAACGCGACACAGCCCAAACCGAATCCGCAAGGAAATGTGGTGTTAGGGCTGGCACTCAGCACTCGACCAATCACGAGAAGTCTTCTGGAACGAAGCACGAAACAGGGCGACAGTCCCGTACCGTGATTCAGTAGAGTGTGCGCCAGTACCAGAGTAGCGGGGGTTGGATATCCCTCGTGAATATCGCGGGCATCGACCGCGAAGGCTAAACACTCCTCGAGACCGATAGCGAACAAGTAGCGTGAGCGAACGCTGAAAAGCACCCCGAGAAGGGCGGTGCAATAGGGCATGAAACCAGTCGGCGATAGAGCGACGGGGCTTAAAAGGCTCCTTTCAAAACGATCGAGGGGCGACCCTCCAGTAGGACGAAAGGAGAGCCGAAGTTCCGTCGTACGTTTTGAAAAACGAACTAGGGAGTGTATCTCTTTGGCAAGTCTAACTAGTGAACCTAGGAAGGCGCAGGGAAACCGATAGGGGCGCAGCATTGCCAGGCCCACCGTGTTCAAGCGCGGGGAGTCGAAGGGATACGACCCGGAACCGAGCGATCTACTCTGGAGCAGGGTGAAGCGTGGCGAAAGCCACGTGGAGGCCCGTTAGGGTTGGTGTCCTACAATACCCTCCCGTGACTCGAGAGTAGGGGTGAAAGGCCCATCGAGCTCGGCAACAGCTGGTTCCAACCGAAACATGTCGAAGCATGACCTCATCCGAGGTAGTTTGCGCGGTAGAGCGACCGATTGAGAGACCCGCCTCCGAGAGGAGTCGGCCTCTCTGTCGAACTCCGAACGTGCAAACGCCGTGGACGATGGGAGTCCGGTGCCCGGGGTAAGCTTGGGTACCATGAGGGGAACAACCCAGAGCTGGGTTAAGGTCCCAAAGTGTAGATTAAGTGCGATTCGAAGGTAGTCTCGAGCCCTAAACAGCCGGGAGGTGAGCTTAGAAGCAGCAACCCTCTAAGAAAAGCGTAACAGCTTACCGGCCGAGGTTCGAGGCGCCGAAAATGATCGGGGCTCAAATCTACCACCGAGACCTAGCGGCGCTGGTAACACAGCGATCCTGTAGGTTGGCACTCTGGACGGATGGAAGCTCGGGTGAGAACTCGCGTGGACCGTTCAGTGAAGAAAATCCTAGTCATAGTAGCAGCGAAAGTCGGGTGTGAACCCCGACGGCCAGAAGAGTAAGGGTTCCTTGGCACTGTCAATCAGCCAAGGGTTAGTCGATCCTAAGGTCCCTCGTAACTCGCAGGGATCGAAAGGGTAGCTGGTTAATATTCCAGCACTATCGTGCAGTGAAACCGACGCTTCCGGAACCATCGTGTTGGGCCTTCGCCCAATCGAATCGAGGAAGCTCGTGGACGCCGTAATGGCAGGAAGCGAGCGAAGCTCGAGACAGCGAAAGACGATGTTACCAGGAGCCCGTGAAAAGGGAGCACGATATCCGTACCGAGATCCGACACAGGTACTCTGCCAGAGCAAGGCGCGGCCTGTCGGGACAACCGACGTTAGGGAATTCGGCAAGTTAGTTCCGTACGTTCGCAATAAGGAATGCCTGCCCCATGCGGGGCAGGTCGCAGTGTCTTGGGCGCTCCGACTGTCTAGTAACAACACAGGTGACCGCAAATCCGCAAGGACTGGTACGGTCACTGAATCCTGCCCAGTGCGGGTATCTGAACACCTCGTACAAGAGGACGAAGGACCCGTCAACGGCGGGGGTAACTATGACCCTCTTAAGGTAGCGTAGTACCTTGCCGCTTCAGTAGCGGCTTGCATGAATGGATCAACGAGAGCGCCACTGTCCCAACGTTGGACCCGGTGAACTGTACGTTCCAGTGCGGAGTCTGGAGACCCCCAAGGGGAAGCGAAGACCCTATAGAGCTTTACTGCAGGCTGTCGCTGAGACGTGGTCGCTAATGTGCAGCATAGGTAGGAGGCATTACACAGGTACCCGCGCTAGCGGGCCACCGAGCCACCAGTGAAATACTACCCGTTAGTGACTGCGACTCTCACTCCTGGCGGAGGACACCGGTAGCCGGGCAGTTTGACTGGGGCGGTACGCGCTCGAAAAGATATCGAGCGCGCCCCAAGATTTCCTCACTCGGGTCGGGAACCCGAGGAAGAGCGCAAGAGCAAACGGAAGTCTGACAGTGTCATTCCCAACGAGTGACGCTGACGCGAAAGCGTGGTTTAGCGAACCAACCAAGTTCCTTGATGGGACTGGTTGCTGACAGAAAAGCTACCTTAGGGATAACAGAGTCGTCACGCGCAAGAGCACATATCGACCGCGTGGCTTGCTACCTCGATGTCGGTTCCCTCCATCCTGCCCGTGCAGAAGCGGGCAAGGGTGAGGTTGTTCGCCTATTAAAGGAGGTCGTGAGCTGGGTTTAGACCGTCGTGAGACAGGTCGGCTGCTATCTATTGGGGGTGTTATGGTACTTGACGAGAACGATCGTATAGTACGAGAGGAACTACGATTGGATGCCACTGGTGTACCGGTTGTTCGAGAGAGCACTGCCGGGCAGCCACGCATCACGGGGTAAGAGCTGAACGCATCTAAGCTCGAAACCCACTCGGAAACGAAGTACCGCTTGAGGTCACTCGTAGAAGAGGAGTTAGATAGACTCGGGATGTACGCGCCAAGGCAACGAGGCGTTGAGTCCGCGAGCACTAACAGACCGAAGCCATCACTCATCCGGTGATCGCTCTGCACTGTACCCGTATTGTACGGGTCCAGGTGCGAACTGGACTACGCTTACACACGGTTGTGGACCCTACCGAGCCTGGTATGATCGCGGTTCGATTCCGCGACTCGGCGTGAGACGGCCAGAGTGGTGAGGTAACACCCGTACCCATCCCGAACACGGAAGTTAAGCTCACCCACGTGTGGAGGAGTACTGGCGTGGGCGACCCGCTGGAAAACTCGACTCGCCGTCTCTCCATTCATTGCGGTTTTCATAACGATCGAAGAGCGG